>NZ_CP021455.1:4245000-4247500 GCF_002158865.1 Comamonas serinivorans
GTTATCTCTTCCACACTTAGCTACCCGGCAATGCCACTGGCGTGACAACCGGTACACCAGAGGTGTGTCCACTCCGGTCCTCTCGTACTAGGAGCAGGCTTCCTCAAATCTGCAGCGCCCACGGAAGATAGGGACCAAACTGTCTCACGACGTTTTAAACCCAGCTCACGTACCTCTTTAAATGGCGAACAGCCATACCCTTGGGACCGGCTACAGCCCCAGGATGAGATGAGCCGACATCGAGGTGCCAAACACCGCCGTCGATATGAACTCTTGGGCGGTATCAGCCTGTTATCCCCAGAGTACCTTTTATCCGTTGAGCGATGGCCCTTCCATACAGAACCACCGGATCACTATGTCCTGCTTTCGCATCTGCTCGACTTGTCAGTCTCGCAGTTAAGCACGCTTATGCCATTGCACTATCGTCACGATGTCCGACCGTAACTAGCGTACCTTCGAACTCCTCCGTTACGCTTTGGGAGGAGACCGCCCCAGTCAAACTGCCTACCATGCACTGTCCCCAATCCAGATCATGGACCAAGGTTAGAACCTCAAACGCACCAGGGTGGTATTTCAACGTCGGCTCCATGGCAACTAGCGTCACCACTTCAAAGCCTCCCACCTATCCTACACAGATCCGTTCAAAGTCCAATACAAAGCTACAGTAAAGGTTCATGGGGTCTTTCCGTCTTTCCGCGGGGAGATTGCATCATCACAAACATTTCAACTTCGCTGAGTCTCAGGAGGAGACAGCGTGGCCATCGTTACGCCATTCGTGCAGGTCGGAACTTACCCGACAAGGAATTTCGCTACCTTAGGACCGTTATAGTTACGGCCGCCGTTTACTGGGACTTCAATCAAGAGCTTGCACCCCATCATTTAATCTTCCAGCACCGGGCAGGCGTCACACCCTATACGTCCACTTTCGTGTTTGCAGAGTGCTGTGTTTTTAATAAACAGTCGCAGCCACCGATTTTTTGCAACCGCTTTGGGCTCCCTTTGTACAAGTTCACCTACTCGCGGCATACCTTCTCCCGAAGTTACGGTATCAATTTGCCGAGTTCCTTCTCCTGAGTTCTCTCAAGCGCCTTAGAATACTCATCTCGCGCACCAGTGTCGGTTTGCGGTACGGTCGTCAATGGCTGAAGCTTAGTGGCTTTTCCTGGAAGCTGGGTATCACTCACTTCGTCTGCAAGCAGACCCGTTATCACCCCTCATCTAAGCCCGGCGGATTTGCCTACCGAGCACGACTACAGGCTTGAACCAACTATTCCAACAGTTGGCTGAGCTAACCTTCTTCGTCCCCACATCGCACCATTGAGCGGTACAGGAATATTGACCTGTTTCCCATCAGCTACGCATCTCTGCCTCGCCTTAGGGGCCGACTCACCCTACGCCGATGAACGTTGCGTAGGAAACCTTGCGCTTACGGCGAGCGGGCTTTTCACCCGCTTTAACGCTACTCATGTCAGCATTCGCACTTCTGATACCTCCAGCAGCCTTTACAAGCCACCTTCACAGGCTTACAGAACGCTCTCCTACCACGTGCAATTAAATTGCACATCCGCAGCTTCGGTAACTGGCTTAGCCCCGTTACATCTTCCGCGCAGGACGACTCGATCAGTGAGCTATTACGCTTTCTTTAAATGATGGCTGCTTCTAAGCCAACATCCTGACTGTTTTAGCCTTCCCACTTCGTTTCCCACTTAGCCAATTTTAGGGACCTTAGCTGGCGGTCTGGGTTGTTTCCCTCTTGTGTCCGGACGTTAGCACCCGGTGCACTGTCTCCCAAGCTGTACTCTGCGGTATTCGGAGTTTGCATAGGTTTGGTAAGTCGCCATGACCCCCTAGCCTAAACAGTGCTCTACCCCCGCAGGTAATACTTGAGGCACTACCTAAATAGTTTTCGGAGAGAACCAGCTATTTCCAAGTTTGTTTAGCCTTTCACCCCTATCCACAGCTCATCCGCTAGTTTTGCAACACTAGTCGGTTCGGACCTCCAGTACCTGTTACAGCACCTTCATCCTGGCCATGGATAGATCACTTGGTTTCGGGTCTACACCCAGCGACTGAACGCCCTATTCGGACTCGATTTCTCTTCGGCTCCCCTACTCGGTTAACCTTGCCACTGAATGTAAGTCGCTGACCCATTATACAAAAGGTACGCCGTCACCCCGAAGGGCTCCGACTTTTTGTAAGCATGCGGTTTCAGGATCTATTTCACTCCCCTCCCGGGGTTCTTTTCGCCTTTCCCTCACGGTACTTGTTCACTATCGGTCGATGATGAGTATTTAGCCTTGGAGGATGGTCCCCCCATCTTCAAACAGGATTTCACGTGTCCCGCTCTACTTGTCGCAAGCTCAGTACCACACGTTTGCTTTTCCATACAGGGCTATCACCTTCTTTGGCCGGGCTTTCCATCCCGTTTTGCTAACAATCGTGCTATTACTTGCAAGGCTGATCCGATTTCGCTCGCCACTACTTTCGGAATCTCGGTTGA